>NC_007430.1 GCF_000012125.1 Chlamydia trachomatis A/HAR-13
AATATGAATATAATTTTAATTATATCACAATATTGTGGGTGTTTGTACTAGAGGACTTACCTCTTCCCCAGAACAATAAGAACACACACTTTGTCTCGATGAGAGACAGGAAATACGCATGATTTCCTCATCTTTTAATCCTATTTGCTTTAAATGAATCAAAGCGCTTGCACGAAGTACTCTGGGAGTAATTTTTATTTTCATAGCACTATGGAACTCTGCAAGCCTAAAATTATGCGCAACCTGACTTGTTGTTACAGGAATCCCTATTTTAGAAACAAATACTCTCCCATTTCTCCCACAAGTGTATTTTTGCAACTCTTCCATTAAGCTGATAGGAAATGTGATTAGAATTTTGGTTTCTTTATTCTGTCTTTTTTTAATGCGAAAGGAAATCTGATTGGATGCAAAAAATAGATCGTCTGTGCGCAAAGACAAAATTTCGTCTAACTTACGGATCCCTTGTACAATCAATTTACCGATTAAATAGTCTCTATAATTCACTATCCGGAGCGCTTCAAAAAAAACTGTCCATTCCTGCTTAGAAATCGATTCTGTTTTGATTTTGTCTCGGATTTTAAAAAATGTAGTGTTTCCAAAATCTTTCAATGGAATAGCGGGTTTAATATATCCCTTGGTCAATCTATACAAAAACTTTGTGAAAGATATGTAGCATGCCGCTCTAGCCTGTTTAGAGGCCTCTGAAACGACTTTTCCATTAAAAACATCTAGAGACTTGATTTTAAACAAAGATTCGCTGTGGTCAAGAGAAATAGCCTTTATCAAGGTTTCCGATAAATCCAGAATCTCTAAAGAAACAAGAAAGTTAATCCCAGACGCATAATTTTTTCTAGTTAGATGAGATAAAGTAGATAACCAAATTTCCGACGCGTCCCCAAAAGTTAAGAACAATCTACTTTTATGGAAAGCCATCGAGCCCATTTTCTTAACCAAAGCTATTCAAAATCGGAGCTCTAAGATTTTAAGAAATTTTTTAACAAAAGTCCATTATGACCAAGTCTACCACCCTACCACCAAGAGTTGCAAAGTCTACCACCAAGAGTTGCAAAGTCTACCACCAAGAGTTGCAAAGTCTACCACCAAGAGTTGCAAATCTCTCTCGTAAAATCAAATCCCTAAATAAATATATATATAATAAATATATATATGAGCTGACGGAGGATCAGCTCTTTTGCTTAAAAAGTTCAAAAAGCTGTTGTAGAAGATTTTCGTTATAGGAGGACAAAGAAACTCCGGAACATATGATGCGAAGTATCTCTATTAAGAAATCAGATAATTGGCGATTCTTCTCTGAATCAGACTTATCTATCGTTTCTCTAACGTCTTTGTTTCTAGATGAAGGAAGAAATTGATCCAACACCCTTATCGCCGATGAGTTCGACATTCCACATACTTTCCCTATCACATCGACCTTGGTTTTTAAATCGCCTTTTCTAGCGGCCAAAATATATGCGGATTTATAGGGGATCGATTGAAACTCTTTTTGTAGAGTTTGGTTGGGGAGGTTTATAAAAAGCTCGTAATATGCAAGAGCATTGTAAGCAGAAGACTTAGTTCTAAAAACTAACTCTATCCAAGATGAAAAAGTTGTTGAGGAGAAGTGATCCTTACTCAGGATTTTTCTAGCATTATAGATTTTTTCTCCTAAAAGAAGTACGTGTTGCTTCTGTATGGATTTTATCTGACCAGTAAGCAGTTTTACCGCTAGGATGTCTTCTTGATAAAATTCTTCATCCGAATAGTTTTGGGACTCTGATAAAAATAATCGATCCAAACTCTGACTTTCCTCAGAATTCAAAGTTGCTGAGAATAGTTCAATGGAAGGAAGTGTCTTCTTAAAATCTAGAGAAGCGGCAGTTTGATTTTTTTTAAAAAAGACATCCGCTTCTTTTTTTAGTTTGTTCACGTTGTCCTCTGAGAGTAATCTCGTTCATATTCGATATGCAAAATATTTGCTATTTCATGCGTTAACTTCAGAATATCTTCTGCGGCCCTAGAATTTGGATAGACATTAGCTACAGAATCTTCTTTAAGAAGAGAACGGCTGAGAGAAATATCTCGACGAATTTTTGTTGAAAAAAGCTTGTTTTTGTAAATAGACTCGATAATGTCTATATACATTTGGTTAGTCGAGTTACGATCATCCCAAAAAGACAAAGCTATTCCAAGAATGTGTTCTTCTTCAGGTTTTCCGACCGAACTTAAGAATTCACGTATCTTTTGTAACCCTAGAATAGAAAAAGGTTCTGGAGTTAAACAAACAATTAATTTGTCTCCTGCAACAAAAGCTTCTTTCGTTAACCCTCCTAGGCTAGGTGGAGTGTCTATTATGCAGATGTCATAAAAAGGAGCGCAGTACTCATTCAGAAATAACTTTAAGTTGTTACTAGGTCCTCTATGAATATCCAATTCTCTAAACTGTTCGGATAAAAATGATGCAGGAATTAGGTCCACACTATCTTTTTTTGTTTCGCAAATGATTGATTTTAAATCGTTTGATGTGTATACTATGTCGTGCAAGCCTTTTTGGTTACTTCTGACACTAGCCCCCAATCCAGAAGATAAATTGGATTGCGGGTCTAGGTCAGCAAGTAACACTTTTTTCCCTAAAAATTGGGCCAAGTTGCATCCCACGTTTAGAGAAAGTGTTGTTTTTCCAGTTCCTCCCTTAAAAGAGCAAAAAACTAAGGTGTGCAAATCAACTCCAACGTTAGAGTAAGTTGTCTATTCAGCCTTGGAAAACATGTCTTTTCTAGACAAGATAAGCATAATCAAAGCCTTTTTTAGCTTTAAACTGTTATCCTCTAATTTTTCAAGAACAGGAGAGTCTGGGAATAATCCTAAAGAGTTTTCTATTTGTTGAAGCAGTCCTAGAATTAGTGAGACACTTTTATGGTAGAGTTCTAAGGGAGAATTTAAGAAAGTTACTTTTTCCTTGTTTACTCGTATTTTTAGGTCTAATTCGGGGAAATCTTTTTTCACATCTTTAACAATTTTAATAAAATCGTCCCTCACTTTTCTTTTATTTTGCATAACAAACCCCGTAATTCGAACTGTTTTCTCTAAATATAAAACCTATAAGAAAAATCCAATAAAAATTGTTTAAGCGTTTGTTTGAGGTATTACTTCCAAAAAAGATACATTAGAAGTATTTGTTATTCCTAAAATATCATTGCCATTAGAAAGGGCATTAACCCATACCACACCGCTTTCTAAACCGCCTACACGTAATGAATACGTTGTTGGAGTCAATCCTGTATTAGTAATGCTGGTTCTTAGACTACATAAATTAGGAACGCCTGATGAGTATC
Source organism: Chlamydia trachomatis A/HAR-13 (assembly GCF_000012125.1). NCBI lineage: Bacteria > Pseudomonadati > Chlamydiota > Chlamydiia > Chlamydiales > Chlamydiaceae > Chlamydia > Chlamydia trachomatis. The sequence goes on from NC_007430.1 coordinate 3,333, forward strand.
CATAACTAATCGCGCAGGGCTTAGAATCACCTTCTCGTACCAAAGCTAGAACAACGCCGCCTTCCATTCTTGATGCAATAATATCTGCTGAGACTAAGAACATGCTCCCAGAGCTTTTGGGTGTGACTGTGAATTTTCCTATTTCAGTTCCTCCTAATAAAGTTTCAATGCTACTGGGAGTGAATAACCCGTTGCATTGAATTTTATTAGTGATTGGAAAGTTGTTAAAAGCTTTCAACAAACCTAGAGAAGGGTCTGTTTTGATTTTGTCTAAAATATCTTGGACTGTATTATCAACAATAGTATCAGCAATTCCATCAAGAATTTGATCTCCCAACTTTTCTAGAATAAGCTGGTAAGCTTTTTCCGCATCCAAACCAATTGTAATAGAAGCATTGGTTGATGAATTATTGGAGACTGTTAAAGATATTCCATCAGAAGCTGTCATTTTGGCTGCGACAGGTGTTGATGTTGTCCCAAGGATTATTTGCTGGTCCTTGAGCGGCTCTGTCATTTGCCCAACTTTGATATTATCAGCAAAGACGCAGTTTTCAGTGTTATACAAATAAAAACCAGAATTTCCCATTTTAAAACTCTTTTTTATTTTGAGCTTTAAATAAATTAGGTTTTTAGTTTCAAGCTTGCTATTAATTAATAGATTCTTGTTCTAATTGTTCCATTTGTTCTTTAGATTTCTTAGTTATTTCTTCAAAGCGCTCTTTATTTAGATATAGAATTTCTTTTTTAGAGAGTTTAGAAGAATCCAGAAATTCAATACGTTTTCTTCTAGATAACCAGCCAAGCTGAATGGCGATTTCTATACATTTATCGATAGCTAACTCGATTTTTTTCCAGTTCCTTGTACAGATGTACCGATTCATCCTTAAAATATATGCAAGACTTTTAACGTTAACGTTTAATAACAAGTTTTCTGGCCAAGAATTATCCTTAGTTAATTTTCGTCTCTTTTTCGCAGCTGCTGTAATCACCCAGTCGATAAATGTGTAAGCATACTTTGATGCATTTGGGAAACGCATTTTTATTTCTTGGTATACATTTGCAGGCTTGATTACAAAGTAGGATTCTATTTGATCTACCAAGATAGGACATGGCTCTACAACGAACCCTTTATGTTTCCGTGTAGATGGTGAATTAAAAGGTGTTAAGTCTATATCTATATTTTCTTCGTCAGTTAAACCTTCCCATCCTTCGTAAATCCTAATGATCGGAGAAAGAGTTTGGTAACGGTCTACTATTTGTGTTCCATTAGTCCATCGAGTTCTAGTTGCCACTATTAAAAACGGTTGATGTCCTAAATGGTATAAGGCTTCTAAAGCAGTTTCAGCTTCTTTTCCACTAAACTCATACTTATTTCTGGATGTTTTATACCGCTTAACTCCATAAGCCTCTAAGAATTCAGTTTTTGTAAAACGGATTCTTGGTATCCATCCTTCAAATTGAAAACTATTTGATTCTCTGGATAAAATAACCCCTTTTGTGTTCCCCTTGTAATTCGTTGCGGTCAGTAATCTTTGGATAGCTGCTAATGCATGGTAATGAGATGAAAGAAAATCAAGACCTATAACTTCTACCATCCCATTTTGAGCCAATTTGGGAGATATCTTAATAGATTGACCAGGTCTTCTTCCAAACTTCTGATTTTCAAGGTGGATAGGACTTTTGATGAAGTGGCAGTTACTATAATTTACCATACTTTTTTAATAGCGGAGAATTTACTAATTTTTGGATCGAAATGTAATACCGAAGAGAAAACCGATCCATGTCTATTTTTCCCAACAGTTATCTCACAATTAGAAGACGATTCCTTCCTATTGATAAACAAAATCACATCTGCGTCTTGCTCTATTTGACCGCTGTCTCGCAAATCTGAAAGCATGGGAACTTTATTTGCTCTATCCTCAACTTTTCTAGATAGTTGGGATAAACAAACTATAGGAATGTTTAGCTCTGAGGCTAAACCTCTTAAGGTTCTAGATATATCTGCTATTTCATTTTGACGATTTTCTCCAACCGATGAGTTGATCAACTGCAAGTAATCGATAAATATTACGTCTACTCGATCTTCTTTTCTCAGCAACTGGATCTGATTCGCGATTAAATTAAGCTTATACTGACTATCACTGCAGATATAAAAATGTGATTCTCTAACTGTTTCTCCAGCTTCTTCTACTCGGAATAATTCTTCTTTAGAGAGATCCCCTCTTTGTAATTTTTCACCAGATATTCCTGTTAAATTAGCAATAATCCGCTCAACAATTTGACCTGCGCTCATTTCTAGAGATAGGAAACCAACTCTACGCTGTTGAGTAACCGCAAGATTTATCGCCATGTCTATAGCTAAAGCTGTTTTCCCTATAGATGGCCTAGCTGCTATAATCACGAAATTACCTTTAGCTAAGATAACTCCTTTATCATCAATATCCTTGTATCCTGTTGGGAAGCCATCAAAGAAAGAATTTTGATTCTCAGAGAACGCTGCTCGTCTTTTTTTTATACGAGCCAGCACTCCAATTTCTGACTGTGAGAATATATCATAAATAGACCGGCCTCTAGCGCTGCGAATAGAAAAAGTCTTTGCTATAGCACTATCAAGCCTTCCCTTTATACGCTCAAGCAATAGAAACGGAGATCTACGCAATGGATTTTCATTGTACTCATTAAACGAGCGGAAAATGAAATTGCTCAAATTTTCTTCAGCGCTACACACGCTCAAATCATCGAGGAAAACCGTATGAGAAACGGATCTAAGCTTGTCATTTGATAAAGCATCATGCAACATTAACCCGAGATACGATTTGTCCATATCTTTGATACGACGCCGCAAAAGCTCTTCCCAAGCCGAGTCTACAGTTATAGGTAATCCATTGTCTTTTAAGTATTTAAATACTATGAATATGTTTTTATGATGGGAACACTTAAACTCATAATTAGCAAGCTGCCTCAGAATATACTCAGTAGAGTCTTCAAATATCAGAGCTTTACCTAACAACGCATACTCGATATCTTGCATGCGATTTTCTATTTCGGAACGAGTTTTCATGTTTATATAAAAAAATACCGAGCGTGCTATCCTGTTAACAACCTGATTATTTCACTAATCAGGACATTTTGCGGATAGGTTATATCACGAGGGATTTCATGGGTAAAGGGATTTTATCTTTGCAGCAAGAAATGTCGTTAGAATATAGCGAAAAGTCTTATCAGGAAGTTTTAAAAATTCGCCAAGAATCCTATTGGAAACGCATGAAAAGCTTCTCCTTATTCGAAGTTATTATGCATTGGACCGCATCACTCAACAAACATACTTGTAGATCATATCGAGGATCTTTTTTGTCTTTAGAAAAGATTGGTCTATTGTCTTTGGATATGAATCTGCAAGAGTTTTCCCTTTTAAATCATAATCTAATCCTAGATGCGATTAAAAAAGTTTCCTCTGCCAAGACTTCTTGGACCGAAGGTACTAAACAAGTTCGAGCAGCAAGCTATATTTCCTTAACAAGATTCCTAAACAGGATGACTCAAGGAATAGTCGCTATAGCGCAACCTTCTAAACAAGAAAATAGTCGAACATTTTTTAAAACCAGGGAAATAGTAAAAACGGATGCGATGAACAGTTTGCAAACAGCATCCTTCCTAAAAGAGCTAAAAAAAATCAACGCCCGGGATTGGTTGATCGCCCAGACAATGCTCCAAGGAGGTAAACGCTCCTCTGAAGTCTTAAGCTTGGAGATTAGTCAGATTTGTTTCCAACAAGCTACCATTTCTTTCTCCCAGCTTAAGAACCGTCAGACAGAAAAGAGGATTATTATAACTTATCCTCAGAAGTTTATGCACTTTCTACAAGAGTACATCGGTCAACGAAGAGGTTTTGTCTTCGTAACTCGCTCCGGAAAAATGGTGGGGTTAAGGCAAATCGCCCGCACGTTCTCTCAAGCAGGACTACAAGCTGCAATCCCTTTTAAGATAACCCCGCACGTGCTTCGAGCAACCGCTGTGACGGAGTACAAACGCCTAGGGTGCTCAGACTCCGACATAATGAAGGTCACGGGACACGCAACCGCAAAGATGATATTTGCGTACGATAAATCCTCTCGAGAAGACAATGCTTCAAAGAAGATGGCTCTAATATAGCCTAAAGGTGTTTTTTCTGGCAACAG